>JACKFW010000002.1 GCA_020632265.1 Pseudomonadales bacterium
TAAAATGCTCCGCCTGTTTTGTTGTTTTCGAGATTTAAAGAATTTCCCGAAAGGTTGTAAGGTGGGTCGGCAAAAATTAAATTCACCGAATTTTCATCAATTTTTTTGTTGATGATATTCACGCAATCTCCTTTATGTATTTTATTTAATATCATTATGCAGCAATTGATTTTTTCCAAGTATCAATTAATTTAGGGATTGATTTTATCCATTCCTCTGAATTGTTTACTTGATTTGTAACTTCTATAATTGAATCGTAAAGTTCTCTTAATTTTTGATGAGTTAAGAAAACTCCTCTTTCTTTATTTTCTTTCAAGATTTCTAATAACTGAATAAATTGGGTTATTGAAATAGGAACGATTTTTTGTTTTTGTCCTTCATATTCATATTTAACGGAAACCCAAAATGTATTTACAGTATCTCTATGAAGTTTTGGTGCAATAAACAGGCAATAAGTATCTTTTTCCGAATATGCTTTTTCAAAATCTCTTATGTGTCTCATAACGGGTTGTCCCTCATTATACCATTGCGACCTGTTTGTGAGTAAAGTAACCTCACAAATAGCATTAAAGTTTTCATAAAAACATTCTATATCAGGTTTATTTGCTGGTGCTGTAAATGTGGGTTCGTTATCATCACCAACAGGATAATTAGGCTTAATGTTAATAGCATCATTTAAAGCATTTAAACCAAGTGTAACACTGCGTTCTAATTCAACAGGTCGTCCTGTTGAAATTTGAAAAATTTTACTTAAAGTTTCAACATAAACTTCAATATTTTCTGTTGATTGAGAATAGAAATGTGTTTCTTTTTCAAACAAAATTCTTCTGTATTCTCGTAAAGATGATATGTGAGATTTAAGAATATTAATCTCTGAATTTTGCACAATGTTCTCTGGAAAAACAGGAAGTGATATGCCTAATTTCAAAAGCTCGTTATACTTAATTTCAAGTTCCTCTCTAAGATTATTTATTACCTCTTGTAAAGTAGAAGATTTTTCCCAAGGTAAAATAGGTAATTCAGAATTTCCAATATATTGTATATACTCCTCTTTTGAGTTGAATACCAAAGAAGACGCGTTGTCCGATTCTAGGAGAGCATTTATTTCGACTTTACGTCTTGGTTCAATATCTATATACCAACCGTTTCCTCTGATATAAATATATCGGGTTAGTCGAAAATAACGTATAATGTTGTCAGTGTATTCCTTTGCATTATGCCAAGATTCATAATTGGAAAAATGATTTTGAAAGTAGGTTTCTGTAAATTCTTTTTGCTTGTCTCTATCTTTAATAGACTCAAATTCTATTCTGAAATCAACAAGTTGTTGGGCAGTATTTTCAATATCTTGATAATTGGAAAGGGAAACAAAGAAAATTGCAAATTCAATTCTGGAAACACCTTTTACTTTCATTCCCCTTTCTTCACATATTTTATTTACCTTTGAAATTAAATGAAGCGTTGCAACAAATGGTTTTATATCATAACCCTCTATCGCTTTGTATTTATTGGCATCGGGATTTGGATATTGCCATTTTATAAAACTTCTAAAAAAGACTTCCCCTAAATCATAATTTTCTTGTAGAAAATAGTTGCCAAAAGATGTTATTCTTATTTTGCTGTTTTCGTCTAAATAAGCTAACCCCATTTTTTCCAATGGATTGAATGATTGTCTGCCTCTCATATCTCCACCACCGACATAATCTTTTGAATCAAGTATATTTTCTGCTTGTTCATACGAAACATTGTCAGAATCAAGCCAAGAATTTTGCTCGTCCGTTAAAGTATTATGAAATTGACTTTCTCCAAAACCGTAAATTTTATATTGGATTAGTAAAACTTGAAACCTCTTTTGATTGTCATTTGTCCAAGTTTCCCCTTCCATAAGTTTTAAAACTTGTAGAAAACTTCTTATCCTTTCAGGATTTCTAATAGTTGTTGATACTGACCAAAATCTCATAATTAAAATTCTATTTCTGATTGTTTTACATTTACGCTTTTTAGATAGTTCACTTTTTCTTCGGCAACAATCAGCGTTTCCGTTGAGCAATTATAAGCGTACATTTTTTTAGCGAATTGGTCGCCAAAATACTCGACTTTAAGTTTTTCAATATCAAGGTTAAAAGCGTTTGCCAAGTTGTCTAAACACTTTTCGTCAAACTCTTTTTTACCTGTTTCAATTTTGCTCAATGCACCTGAGTCAATGCCAAGTTTTGCACCTAGTTGAGTAAGAGTCAAACCGTTTTCGGTTCTTAATTTTCTGATGTATTCTCCAAAATTTGCTTCCATTGTCTTGAATTTTAAATCTTGACGATTTTGACAAAAATAGTAATAATGTTTCGTTTGTCCAATGGTTTGAAGTTCTTTTTTCGAGTGTTGGGAAAATTCAAGCTCTTTTGGTTTTTTGATTTAGATTTGTGTGGTTGGAAAACCAAATGTGCTTGAATGTGCGGTGGGTTTAGGGTGAGGCATAACGAAAAAGGCTTGGCGTTGTTGGGGAAATAGAATTCCGTCTGCCCATATCCAAAGCCCAATAATTGCAATATTGCTGATGTTTGTTCATAATGCCAAATAGAATTCTGTCTGCCCGAAATGCTGCTAAATAGTATTACAAATGTTGAGGTTTACTGTGTCTGCCCCAATAATGCCAAACCACTGTTGGTAGCAGTATTTTATTTACCCCAGCCTGTTGGCCATTTTAATAATTTGTCTAGACTTTTATAATCATTATA
>JACKFW010000003.1 GCA_020632265.1 Pseudomonadales bacterium
ATCAATTAAAAGTAGCCCACTTTATTTCTGAAGTATTGGGTGGTCCCAAGCTTTACACCCAAAATGGTGGGAGTCATTTTGGCATGATAAAGAAGCACTTTCAAAAACACATAACAGAGAAACAAAGAAAAAGATGGATGGAACTTTTACTTGAAACAGCCGACGAACTTAAGCTACCAGATGACCCGGAATTCCGTTCAGCTTTTGTTGGTTATCTGGAATGGGGAACGCGATTGGCCGTCATCAACTCAAATATTGAAGAAATCCTAATGGACACTAACCAACCTATGCCAAAATGGGGTTGGGGAGAAACTGGAGGCCCTTATCAACCTTAATTAATGATAAATGAAAATGGAAAAAACCAGATCGGAAGCCTTTAGTGATGGAGTAAATGCCATAATCATTACGTTGTGCATAATGCTGAAAAAACACAGTGAGTGAACTGAAAACCATAAGAGAATACTATAAACCGATTCAACCAACAGTTTCGGCTAACGATAATGAAATAAGTTATCAAGAAAGCAAACCAAATAAAGAAATTGAGGATTTCATTTTCTGCTTTTGGCAACTCAAAACACGGAAACATTTAAAGAGCGATTATAATTACCGAGTGGTTTCTGACGGCTGTATCGACATATTTTTTGACCACAAACAACCGACTGAAAACTTTGTAATGGGATTTTGCAGAAAGTTCGTTCAGTTCCCAATCGGCAAAGAATTTGATTATATCGGCATTCGGTTTTTGCCCTCTGCTTTCACTCATTTGTTTGGATTTGACGCCAAAATTTTAAGCAATCAGTCTCAAGAACTGAACAAAATTTTGCCCAACTTCTCAGAGTGGATTAGTTCAAAAATCAAACCATCAGATTCATTTGAAAATATCACAAAAATCCTGAATGAAAAAATAATCGAATTTTCAAAAAATCAAAGTATTAACTATGACCACCGTTTTATAGATTCGTTAAACCTAATTTTCAAAAGGAATGGATTTGTAGACACCGAAAGAGACCTAAATACAGGATTAAGCCCAAGACAACTTCGCAGAATTTTCAACTTTTATATCGGCACAACTGCAAAATCGTTTAGTAATGTTGTACGCTTTCAGCATATTTTAAATGCAAAACCTTCAAAACAAAGTCTAAAAGAAAACAAACTCTATTTTGACGTTGGATTTTTTGACCAAGCCCATTTCATTAAAAACTTCAAAACATTTTACGGTGTAACGCCTTCCGAAGCCTTCCGTTAAGTTTGTCCGATTTTTACAATTCTTCGGCTTATTATCAGCCTAAATTTGTAACAACAAAATCATTGACAATGAGAATATTATTATTAACCGTGTTTGTTCTGACAGTAGGTTGGACAAATGCACAAACAGCAAGCAAGATGAAGCTTAACGCAGGAATAATTACCGAAAAATTACAGGAGACCAAGAAATTTTACACAGAAGTTTTGGACTTTGGAGTGAGTTTTGAAAACGAATTTTATATATTGCTTTACACACCTGACCAATCGGCAGAAATCAGTTTTTTACAACCGAACCACCCAAGCCAAAAACCCATTTTCCAATCGGAATTTAACGGAAAGGGAGTGTATTTAACGATTGAAGTTGAAAACGTAGATGAAGTTTATAAACAGCTAAAAGATAAAGGAATACAAATGGAAATCGAAATCCGAGATGAACCTTGGGGCGACAGACATTTCGCAATCAAAGACCCAAACGGAATTGGAATTGATATAGTGACTTATACAAAACCCGAAGAATAAAGCACTATGCACAACATTGTATAAACGCAATAGCGGGTTAAGTGCTAAATCGAAAGTTATTTCGTAAATTTAACGTTAGTTATAAACCGAAAAGTTCGGCTTCAAAATCCGCTACTGCGTTTATACGAAACCGTTGGCAGTAATAAAAATAAATGAAATACGTCGATACATATGAAACCAAAGACAAAGTGAAATTTGAAGCTGTTATAGACATCTTTGAATCTAAGAAAATACGTTACAAAAAGCTTCATGAATACAGATTAAAAGAAGAGAATGATTTTGGAGAAATATATGGCGGAGCAATAATAAGAGTAGCCCAAGACGATTTTTTGAATGCAAATCATCTATTAATTTCAAAAGGATTCAAAGAACAAATAGATTATGAAAGTGCAGAATTTAAATTAATAAGGAAGTTTAAAGAAGTCTCAAATAAAATTCCAATCTTAAATAAACTATCAAATCAAACTCAATTAATTTTGGTTGCTTTCATTTTGATATGTATATCGATTTTTTCTTTTGGAATTTTTGTTGTTAATAAATTGGAAACACCCCTAATTGGAGCAACATGGTGTGTGGGGAAAATCAAAACAGAAGAAAGAGAATTTTATCCGAACACAGATGAATTAATAATTTTTATTGGAGCTGGTTGTAAAGAAAATCTATTTTTTCATCTGGATGGTACTGTAGTATTACCTGGATTTAAAACTCCAAAAACTAAGGGCAATTGGGCATTTATTGACGATACAAAACAAGAAGTGAA